>JAUZRX010000009.1 GCA_030949985.1 Acidobacteriota bacterium | reverse complement strand
CCCGTTCATAGGTAGCGCCAGCTCTGGGTCTGGGTCGCGCCGACGGTCAAGTTGTAGTGAGTGGGATCGGCGCCATCGAGGCTGGCGGTCAGCGCCGTGCGGCGCCCCGCCTGGTCCCAAGTGCTCGCCAGCTCCACGCACCCGGTGCCGCCGCTGTTGCATGTGCCCGAAGTGCTGGCGTAGATCGTCTTCGCCACCCGGCTCAGGCTGTCGTACCCGGTGCGCTGCTCCCGGCCGTCGGGCATGACCCGCAGGGTCTGGCGGCCCTGGGCGTCGTACTCGTAGCGGTGCACCTGGGTCCACTGCGGTTGCCCAGCGCCGGGCTCGCCACTGGGCACGTACCAGGTGCGCACGCTGTCGCGCCTGCTGACAGGGATGCTGTCTCCACCAGGTAGCTCGAGCAAGAACCCCCTCATTGTCGACAAGCCCAACGTGAGGACCCGTAACCGCCAGCGGCAGAACGGCCAGCATTCTTCAAATCCGCGGACTTCGCCTGATTCCGACCTGAATCGGCAGATGCTCGTCTGTGTATCGCTCATCGACGGCGAGCACAGTGACCTTGACGCTGAATCTCTTTGTGCCAATGAGAGACTTGAGGGTCGTCAGTATTCCAAGTTGCACAATCTCAAGGCAATCCCAATTCTCGTCGAATGACTCGCCTGCCATCAGACCATCGAAGACTTCTCGCTCAATCTGCCTGCCCTTGTACCATACCGATGCGTCGATCTTCCACCGAAGAGGGCAGTCGTTTACGACATCAGAAGGACCACGGCCTGGGAAAAGACAGTCCTCTGTATTCTCCACAATCAAGGCCAGCTCGTAGTTTGCCATATCGGAGATCTCGACCACATATTCCTCGGTGTTTCCAACCCTGTCGAAGAAGAACGGCTTCGTGGGAGCGATAAATACGAAAGGACCCTTTGGGGGAATCGTGTGACACCCTTTCCAGGTGCATGCCGAAATGCACAGTAAGACGCCAACGAAGAAAAGCCGAGTAGTGTGAACGAGACATTTCGACGCGAATGTCATTGCCACTATCCTCACTGGTACTGGTCGTGCAGCCAACCGGCTGCATCTTGGCAATTGTAAATGAATAGCCCCCATCCATCTGCGGGACCTCCAATCATCTGTTTCGGATCTGATGGTGGAAACAGATCTGAACTCTTCCAGTCATCAAAGGGATCGACTCCTGGAGGTAGTCTCGGCATTTCGCCAAAGACGGATTGCTCGAAAACGGTCTCCTCTTTCTAAAGACCTGTCGGACCGTATCCCCTGTTGTCAACTGCTCCATCAGCCCTGAGCCAGATTACCTGCTCGTGCGCAAGGCCAGCAGAACTCTCATAGCTCCTCAAGAACATGTAATTCCGCTCTTTGAAAGGATCCAATGGTCGGTACTTCGAGATGATCATCGAATCTCCAGGTTTCCAACCATAGGTTTCTTTCAACTCTCTGAAGGACTTCACTCGGTTCCAGTAGTCCCGTGCCGCGCTGTTCACCGTCTCCGTGACAGTAATACATGTCGAGTAGGTGTAACCAGAACACGGATCTTTCTTCAGCGTTTCGTACTTCAATGCCTCTGCCCCGAACCTCCCCGCATCAGCGACAGACTCTAGCTGCTCGGCCATTCGCGTCAGCTGATCGATAAGCACCCGCGCATCCCTGGCATCCTCACCACTCATCGACTCTGTTTGCGCCCCCAACTCCTCGGCCCTCGCAAGCATCTTTCCCGCAAGCTCCGACGCATCTCTAGCAATGCGAGTAGCATGGGCCTGATTGCCCATCTCGACTGATCGCGCCATCCAAAGGAATGCCCGTTGCGTTACTCGAACGCCGTTCACGTAAAAACCCGCAACAGGAGAGTTGATCCCGGCATCGATTCGGGTCAACGAACTCCGGGAGCCAAGTATCGGCGGTAGCCGGCTTCGCTCCCTCAATCCGCTGGGATCGGTTTTCATCGTCGGGCTCGCGCCCACGTAGGCGTAGACGTTCAGGCCGCCGGACTCGCCGATGGGGTCTTGTTCGATGAAGCGGCCCGTGGCGGGGTCGTACCAGCGGTGGTGCATCAGGTACAGGCCGGTGGACTCCTCCCAGCGGGCGCCCGTGAAGCCGTAGGAAACCGGGACCGGGGCGCCTTGCCAGGACGGCAGCGACACCGCCTTGCCGTAGGGGTCGTAGGTGTTGCGG
>JAUZRX010000008.1 GCA_030949985.1 Acidobacteriota bacterium | reverse complement strand
TGCGGCCGGAGTGGGTTTTCGAGCGCAATGCCGAAGGACGGCTGACCCGCCTGACCAGCCCCTGCGGAGCCGTATCGGAACTCGGCTACCTATGAACGGGTCAAGTGGATTCCGCGATTATTTTGGTTGCGGAGGAATCGGCGGGGTTTTCGGGGGCTGGCTGGGGCGTGGATTCTGGGTCTGGCGGGTCTGGTAGTGGTGGTGATGGAAGGATTGTGGCGCAGCTATCCCGAAGAGCTGCTGTCTTGGTTGCGTCACCGCCCTCGCCCCGAGATTCCGGTGGTGACGCAACCCATTCAGCAGCTCGTGCTGCTGGATGGGGGGCTGAGTCGCTTCTCCCGCTGCGGAAGAGCGGCTGAGCGGGATGGTTACCGAGGTATGCGGTGAGGGGTATCGATCTTCTGCACGTAGTCGGTCAAGCCCTTTTCCGCCAGCATTCTCCTTTCTCCGGGAGGAATCTGGGCGTTTGGGGGCAGGTTTTCACTGGCATAGACCTGAGAGAGACTCTTGACGCCGCGAGTATTCTGGCCGGTGCCGTAAGAGGCGGGCCTGCCGCTTCCCTTCGGATGGCCTCCTTTGCGCCGTTTTCCGGTAGCAGCGATACGGAGCCGGGCGAGTTTGTCGCCGGTGGATCGTGGCTGGCTGTAGCGGTAGGGCTCGTGGTTCTTGAGCATGTGCCAGGCGATGACGACGAGCTTGCGTGCAGTAGCAACGACGGCGACGTTGCGGTTCTTCTTCTTGGCGATCTTACGGAAGAAGACACCGAGAGGTCCTGGCTGGCGGTCGAAATGCTGAGCGGCCTGGATCACCATCCAGCGGGCGTGAGCCTTGCCGCGCTTGGTGATCGGTCCGTAGTAGCAGGAGCCCGCGGACTGTTTGACTGAGGGAGTCAGGCCGAGACAGCTGGCGGCATGATCACCGGACTCGAAACGGTCGATGTCACCGAGAGTGGAGCGCAGGCTCTGAGCGACGGCGGTGTCGACGCCGAAGAGGGTCATCAGGAGCTTGACCTCCTCGTCGCGGTAGGCGAGCAGAGCGAGCTGCTTGTCGAGCTTTTGGATCTGCTCCTGGACGGCGTCGAGGAGGGCCAGCTCGGAGTCGACCTGATCGCGGCCGTGAGGGTCGAGGTCGAGTTTGCGGAGCCAAGCCATGCCGGAAACGGAGAAAAGGGAGCTGACGGGCAGAGGGATCAGCCTTTGGTGAAGGACGGCGTGGATGCGATTCTTGATTCTCGTGCGATCCCCGACGAGGGACGCTCGATGGCTTGTCATCTGACGAATGATCCGGGTTTGAGAATCGGGGATCCAGACTTTGGGGAGGTAGTCGACGCGGAGCAACTGGGCGAGCACGAGGGCGTCGACCTTGTCGGTCTTGATCTTGGCCTCGGCGATGGCCTTGGTGCGCAGGGGATTGGAGACGACGACCTGGCTGACGAAGGGCTGGAGGATGTCGACGACGGCCCAGGTGTTGGTTGTCGCTTCGAGAGCGAGTTCGGCCTCGGGAGAAAGGAAACGTTTGGCGAAATTCAGCAGCTCGCTGCGGGTGCAGGGGAACCGGTCCCGCTGAACCAGTTTTCCGTCCTGGTCGATGATGGCGGCCTCGACGACTTTTTTGTGGACATCCAGTCCGACGAAGAACATGAGATAATCCTCCTGGTGCGAGAGGGCCGTGCTTCCCTGGTGCAGGGGAGAGCGAACCGGGTCCTTTCCGGTGGGTGGGATGGTTGGCCTTCGAGGCCGCTCGATGATCCCGCCGATGCCAAGAAACGAGTCAATCGGCACCTACCTATCCGAGCTCGAGGCTCAACCGGGTGGGCCGTGGGGCGGTCAAATACGACAACGTGCTCGCAGCACATAGCTCGAACCGACCGGCCCCGAGGTGATCGACCCTCCCGCACCACACTCGAAGAAGCATCTCACCTCGTCCCGTACCCGGTGCGAGAGAGGAGAGCACGGGTGAGCGGGTGTTGAAAAGTGGTTCGGATTCGAGCTTGCTGCTGGTGGCCGACCAGCGGCGGCACGGCTCGTTGCCGACTTCCCCAACAACTACCCTGCTTCGCCGAGCGTCTGTCGATCCCTTTCGTACCAGGTATGATGACAACGATCGAGTCACCCGGGTGGCCTGGCCCCATGGCCGGATCGCCGCCGGTGAGTCGGAAGCGCAGGAATACACCATGGACGAGTTGGGGCGCCTCGGAGCCTGTCAACGAGTTGGGGATACTCCGGCTTTGATGTTACCGAGCCATTCGCAAGGGCCATGCCTCCATGGCTGGATGGATCGAGGATTCTGAGGGGGGCGGGTGCCTTGGCCCGCCGGCGCTGGGGGAGCCGGCGCGACGCCCAGAGCCCGGTCGCAGCCCGGCAGACCGCCGGCGCTACCCCGTCCAGGCGCTTGTCCCCGCCACCGCGGTGGGCGCCCTGCAACGTGCCCCCGGGTCGCGGGCGGGGGACCAGGGCCGGGGGGGCTACCGCGACCGGTGCTCGGCGGGGCTGCCATTGACTGGTTTTTCAGTTAAGCTTGGCGCCTTTCCCCTCCACCGCTCGGGATGATCCGGGCGCGATCAGGATTCCTTGCCATGATTGACGAAAAGCGTTCGATTCCCGCTCCACCGACCCAGGGACTGTTCCTTGGCAAACTCGACGAGGAAAGCGTTTATCCCTTTCCCGAGCAGGACCCCGACGAGAAGGAAATCGCCGACATGACCGTCGCGGCCTTCCGCGAGTGGGCCGACGACAACCTCGACTCGGAGAAGATCGACCGGGACCAGGAAATCCCCGAGTCCGTGCGCCGTCAGTTGGGCGAGCTGGGCCTGCTGGGTGCGACCGTGCCGGAAGAGTATGAAGGCGCCGGTTTCGGCACCACTTCCTATTGCCGGCTGGTCGAGGAGATGTGCCGGCGGGATGCGTCGCTGTCGGTGTTCGTGGGAGCCCACCTCTCCATCGGGGCCAAGCCCCTGCTGCTCTACGGCAACCCGGAGCAGAAGGCCAGGTACCTGCCCGGTGTGGCCACCGGCCGGACCCTCTGCGCGTTTGCGCTGACGGAGCCCGGTTCCGGCTCCGATGCCAACGCCATGCGCACCACCGCCGAGTGGGACGAGGCCAAGGGCGTCTTCCGGATCAACGGCAACAAGATCTGGATCACCAACGGCTCTTACGCCGATCTCTTTTCGGTTTTCGCCAAGACCAGGGGCAGCCGTGGGGAAGGTCCCGGCGCGTTCCTCGTGCGTCGCGGCCAGCCGGGCTTTACCAACGGCCCTTCCGAACACAAGCTGGGCATTCGCGGCACGGCCACCACCGAGCTGGCCTTCCAGGACGTGGAGGTGGCTCCGGAGGACGTGATCGGCGAGATTGGCGAGGGTTTCAAGATCGCCCTCGAGACCCTCGAAACCGGCCGCCTCTCGCTGGGCGCCGGCTGTACCGGCGGCTCGAAGGAATGCCTGAAGATGGCCGTCGAGCACGCCACCGAGCGCACCCAGTTCCGCAAGACGATCATCTCCTTCGGCATGATTCGCGAAAAGCTGGCCCGGATGGCGGCCCACACCTACGGTTCGGAGAGCGCGGTCTACCTCACCTCCGGACTGATCGACCGGGACCGCCGCACCCTCCCCGTGGAGGCCGGCTTCTGCAAGGTGCTCGGCAGCGAAACCCTCTGGGAGGCGGTCAACGACACGGTGCAGGTGGTCGGCGGCATCGGCTACATGGACGAGTATCCCTACCAGCGCTACCTGAGGGATGCGCGGATCAACCTGATTTTCGAGGGCACCAACGAGATCCTGCGTCTGTCGGGCACCCTCGAGGCGCTCAAGGAGCCCAGCCACCGGGTCACCGCGCAGCTCAAGGCCGAAAAGGCCGGCCTGGGCGCCGAGGGGCTCGAGCAGGCCATGGGGGCGATCGCCGGGCAACCGGCCACCGTGCCGGGCTGGGTGCCCGGGGTGCTGGCCGCCGAAGGCGAATGTTTCGCCGCCGCCCTGACCGGGTTTTCGGCCAAGGTGGTGGATGTGCTGCGCCGCCATCGCCGGCGCATCCTCGGTCAGCAGTACACCCTGCGTCGCCTGGCCGACGGAGCGATTCAGCTCTACGCGATGCTGGCCGTGCTTTCCCGCGTGTCGACGCGGGTCGCGGCGGTGGGCGAGGAGCGCAGCGCCCGGGACATCCTCCTCGCGCGACGCTTCATCGAGGAAGCCGCCGTGCGCGTGCGCCACGAGGTCGAGGCCATCGAAACTCCACGGGACGCTTTCGACGACCAGCTCGCCGAGCTGCTCGGAGAAGAGGGCCGCTATCCGGCGCCCCTGTTCTGACCGCCCCGGCGCGCCGCGGCAAACCATTTCGTAAACTCGCCTTCCCGCACTTTCCCCGTACTTTCCGATATCCTGCGGGGCGCTGCGGGCTGCCGCCCGTTGCCCGCTGTCCGCCGCCGGGGGCGCGAGGAAGGGGACCATGGGCGACCAGACCGCCAATCGTGACCTGTCGGGAGAGGACCTGCGCGCCTTCATGAAGCGCGTGTTGACCGATCTGCGGGCCCTCGAGCAGATGATCGCCTCGGGGATGATCGAAACCGGTGTGCGGCGGGTCGGGGCGGAGCAGGAGATGTTCCTCGTCGACGGCGCCATGCGCCCGGCCATGCGGGCCCTCGACGTGCTGCGGGAGGTGAACGACCCGCGTTTCACCACGGAGATCGGCCTGTTCAACCTGGAGGCCAATCTCGACCCCTGCCTCTTCGGCGGCGACTGCCTGTCCCGCCTGGAGGCCCAGCTCGACGACGTGCTCGGCGCGGCGCGCCGGGCCGCCGCCGCCTGCGAGACCGACGTGGTGCTCACGGGCATCCTGCCCACCATCCGCAAGTCCGACCTGGGCCTCGACGCCATGACCCCCATCCCGCGCTACTTTGCCCTCAACCGGGCGATGAGCCGCATGCGCGGCGGGGCCTACGAGTTTCGCATCAAGGGCGTCGACGAACTGATCGTCAACCACGACTCGGTGATGGTCGAGGCCTGCAACGCCAGCTTCCAGGTCCACTTCCAGGTGGGCGCCGAGGAATTCGCCAACCTCTACAACATCGCCCAGTTCATCACGGGACCGATCCTGGCCGTGGCGGCCAATTCGCCCCTGCTCTTCGGCCGGCGCCTGTGGCGCGAGACCCGCATCGCCGTTTTTCGCCAGTCGGTGGACACGCGCAGTACCCACCAGCACCTGCGCGAGCGCAGCCCGCGGGTGACCTTCGGCCGCAACTGGGTGCGTCATTCGGTGATCGAGCTTTTCCAGGAAGACATCTCGCGTTTCCGCGCCCTGCTCGGGGTCGAGGACGACGAAGACCCCTTCGCCACCCTCGAGCAGGGCGACACGCCACGGCTGAAGTCCCTGCGCC
This sequence comes from Acidobacteriota bacterium, assembly GCA_030949985.1. Classification (NCBI taxonomy): domain Bacteria; kingdom Pseudomonadati; phylum Acidobacteriota; species Acidobacteriota bacterium. The sequence continues at coordinate 2,651 of JAUZRX010000008.1, read as the reverse complement.
TGCACAACGGCACGGTCTATCGCTGGAACCGCGCCTGCTATGGCCTGACCGACGGCAAGCCCCACCTGCGCATCGAGAACCGCGTGCTTCCCGCCGGCCCCACCCCCCACGACGAGGTGGCCAACGCCGCCCTGTGGTTCGGGATGATCTCCGCCCTGGCCATGGGTCACGAGGACATCGCCGCCGAGGTCGAGTTCGACGTGGCCAAGGGCAACTTCTTCGCGGCGGCCCAGCACGGCCTGGCGGCCCAGTTCACCTGGTTCGACGGCAAGGTCTACCCCGCACGGGAGCTGCTGCTCGACCGGCTGGTTCCCGATGCCCGCCGGGGCCTGGCCGCCGCCGGCATCGATCCGGCGGACATCGACCGCTACCTGGGCACCATCGAGCGCCGGGTGAAGGCCGGGGTCACCGGGGCCGGCTGGCTGCTCCGTTCACTGGGGTCGATGAAAGAGAAGGGCACCGCCGGCGAGCGCCTCAACGCCCTGACCGCGGCCACGCTGGCCCGGCAGAAGACGGGCCGGCCTGTCGCCGAGTGGGAGCCCGCGCGGCTGGAGGAGGCCGGGGGCTGGAAGTTCAACTACATGCGGGTGGAGCAGTTCATGGTCACCGACCTGTTCACGGTCCAGGAGGACGAGCTGATCGACCTGGTGGCCAACCTGATGGAGTGGGAGCGCATCCGCCACGTTCCCGTGGAGGACAACCAGCACCGGCTGGTGGGGCTCGTTTCCTACCGCAACCTGCTGCGGGTGCTCGCCCAGGGGCGCGGAGGTGGCGACAGGAGCACGATTGCTGTATCTGAAGTGATGAAGAAAGACCCCGTGACGGTGGCGCCGGAGGCCAGCACCCTCGAGGCCATCGCCCTGATGCGCCGTCACAAGATCGGCTGTCTGCCGGTGGTCAAGGACGACCGCCTGGTGGGCCTGGTCACGGATCACGAGTTCATGGACATTGCCGCTGAGCTGCTGGAGCAGAAGCTCAGGGAGTAGTGCTTTCGATGGATCGCCCCACCCCACCCCTTGCAGGCCCCGGTCGGGCCGGCGTCCGCTCGCGGCTCGTCGACCGCCGCCGTGGCGCAGAACCGGGGGCCACCCTGGTGGTCACCGCGGGCGTGCATGGCAACGAGCCGGCGGGCATCGAGGCCCTGGAGCGGGTCTTCGGGACCATCGAGGCGCGGGGCCTGGAGGTGCGGGGCGAGTTCGTCGGCTTGCGGGGCAACCTGCCCGCCCTGGCGCGGGGCGAGCGTTTCGTGGATCGCGACCTCAACCGCCTCTGGCCCCTCGATGGCGGGCAGCTTCCCCGGGCTCCCGGCCCTGGTGACCCGGTCGAGCAGGGCGAGTGCCGGGCGTTGATGGAGCAGATCCTGGCCATCGAGGAGCGGGCCCGGGGCCCGGTGTATTTTCTCGATCTGCACACCTCCTCCGCCGACGGATGCCCGTTCTTCACCTGCGGCGACACCCTGCGCAACCGGCGCTTCGCCCTGCGCTTTCCCGCGCCGGTGATTCTCGGCATCGAGGAGCAGCTCGACGGCTCTCTGCTCGAGTACATGAACGAGCGCGGGCACATCACTCTCGGGGTGGAGGGGGGGCAGCACGACAAGGCCAGCTCGGTGGTGCACCACGAGGCGACCCTGTGGATCGCCCTGGTGGAGGCGGGGCTGCTGGAGGCGGCCCGGGTGCCGGACTTGGCCGGGTGGCGCCGCACCCTCGAGCGGGCCGGCGCCGGCGTGCCCCGGGTGATGGAGGTGCGCTATCGCCACGCCATCCGCCCCGGTGACGGCTTCCGCATGGAGGCCGGCTTTCGCAACTTCCAGCAGGTCCGGGCGGGACAGTTGCTGGCGACGGCTCGTGGCGAGGAGATCCGGGCCCGGGAATCGGGGTTGGTGCTCTTGCCCCTCTACCAGGGCCTGGGCGAGGACGGCTTTTTCCTCGGCCGGCGCATTTCCCGCGGCTGGCTGGTGCTCTCGGCGGTCATGCGGCGCCTGCGGCTGGACCGCCTGGTGGGGCTGTTGCCGGGGGTCGAGCCCCACGCGTCCCGGCCGGGGGCGTATCGGGTCCATACCTCGGTGGCCCGCTGGTTCCCCCTGGAGCTGTTCCACCTGCTCGGTTACCGCAAGCTGCGGTGGAAGAAGAACGTGCTCCTGGTCAGCCGCCGCCCCGCCTGATGCGGGGTGCGGCGACGAAGACCGCGGGGGGGGGAGGTCCGGCTCGCGGGGGAGGACGATCATCAACCGGGGTGCGCGGGGGCCGTGCGTCGCGTTGCCATGGAAAACGAAGGCTCTCCGGACGGAGAAGGCATCGTGGGGGCAAGCGAATGGTGGGGAAAATATGGCGAAAACTCCGCCGCTCGTCGAGCGGGCCCCGATGGGCTCAGGGCCGGAGGCGACGCCAAGTGCGGCGGATGAACCAGGCGGGGGACTTCCCATAACGTTGGAACTGCTGGCGGAGGTGCTTCAAGGGGCCGAGACCCACCAGGAAGCCTCCTTTGACCCGCGCCATCCAGGGGAGCGCCTCGGTTTGATGGGGCAGGTTCGGGTAGAACTCGTGGAGCAGGCGTCTCGATGACAACTGGTCCAGGGCAGCCATCTCGGGCTGTGCCAGGTGGCTCGGGTAATAAAAGACCCGGGAGCGGCTGAGCCCGTACGTGGCATCTGC
>JAUZRX010000007.1 GCA_030949985.1 Acidobacteriota bacterium | reverse complement strand
AGGTCGTGTCGAGCGGGCCATTCGTTTCGTCCGGGAGAGCTTCTTCGCGGCTCGCCCCTTTACGACGCTCGAGGATTTCAATCGCCAGGCCTGGAGGTGGCGTGACGAGATCGCTCACACCCGTCGTTGGCCCGGCGATGGGAAACGCACGGTTGGCGAGCTTTTCGAGGAGGAGCGGCATGTGCTGTTGCCTTTGCCGAAGCACGCGATGGAGACGGATCAGGTGAAGACCGTGCGCTCGGCGAAGACGATCTACATCCGTTTCGATCTGAACGACTACTCGATCCCACCGACCGCAGTCGGCCGAAATCTGGTGTTGGTTGCCTCCGATCGCCGCATCCGCTTGTTCGACGGCGAGAAACAGGTCGCCGAGCACAAGAGAAGCTACGACCGTGGCCGGAAGATCGAGGATCCGGCCCATCAGGAGGCCTTGTTGAAGGAGAAGCGCAAGGCCTACGGTGCGACCCGGCAAGGCCGGCTGGTCGCGGCGGTCCCCGAGAGCGAAGCGCTGCTGGAAGCGGCCTTCCGCCGGGGCGAGCCCAGCGGTGCTCAGGCCGCCCAGCTACTTCGCCTGCTTGACGATTACGGTGCCGAGGAGATGCGCAGCGCTGTGTGTGAAGCCCTCGAACGCGGCACTCCACGAGCCAGCTCGGTAGCCTACATCCTCGGCCAGCGGCATCGCGCCAAGACCCGCAAACGGCTGCTTCCCGTGGCTTTGCAGCGTCGGCCTGACCTCGAGAACCTCTGTGTCCAACCTCATGATCCGGAGACTTACGATGAACTCACGCACCACGACCCCGATGCCTGATCTGGCCGATCAACTGGCTCGGATCGGACTGCATGCCACTGCCGAGAACCTCGAAGATACGATTGCTCGGGCCACCAAGTCCCGCTGGTCCCCCAGAATCCTCCTCGAAGAGATTGCTCGCTCCGAGATGCAGGAGAAATCGCGGCGGGGAAGCGAGCGGCGGCTCCAGATGGCGCGGCTCGGTCGATTCAAGATGATGGCCGATTTCGACTGGAACTGGCCCAAGAAGATCGACCGCGATGCGATCGAGCGCGCTCTGACTCTCGACTTCATCGACGAGAAGCGTAACCTGGTCATGCTCGGATCGAATGGTCTAGGCAAGACCATGATCGCCAAGAACATCGCCTTCAAGGCCGCCCATGCGGGTCACACCGTGCTGTTTCGCACTGCTGCCGAGCTGATCGAGGATCTTCAGGTCGACTCTCCGGAACTCAGACGGCGCCGGCTGACCAAGTATTCTCGGCCCGCACTGCTTTGCATCGACGAGGTCGGATATCTCTCCTACGATCACCACGCCGCCGACTTGCTCTACGAGGTCGTCAACCGCCGCTACGAGCAGAAGTCGATCGTCGTCACGACGAATCGCACTTTCAAGGACTGGAATCTCGTCTTCCCCAACGCAACCTGTATCGCCACGCTTCTCGACCGCCTGACCCATCACGCCGATGTTACGATCATCGAGGGTCGCAGCTTCCGCGTCCGTGAAAGCGAGCAGGAAGCAGCAGCCCGACGGCGAAAGAGAAGACCATGCAAAAAGAAGTCATGAACGCCTCGCCCAGAGCCTATGTGCGCCGCGCTATCACCCTCTACCAGCAGCTCGCCGGGAGCGCCGTCCGTCCCCGGCAAAGCGATCGCCGGCTCGCTCACGAACTTCACCGACAAGGCGTATCCCTCGACCTGCTCGAGTCGGCTCTCCGACTCGCCGTCGCCAGAAGAACCGACCGGCCCGAAGACGCGCCTCCTCTCGAACCCATCGGGTCCCTGCATTACATCGTCCCCATCATCGAAGAGCTACGCCGCTGCCCCAAGATATCTCGGTACGCCGAGTATCTCCGAGAGCATGGTGAACCGAAGAAACCGGCCGAGGTCCAAATTCCTACGTTTTTGGATGATCGCTAACAATGGAAACAAGCCGACGCTCTTCCGTGATGGTGATTTGATGTTCGTGACACCCGACTGCGTGAAAGCGGTAATCGAGGTGAAGACCGCTCTCCGTGACCGTGCAGCGCTTGACGAGGCCATGACGAAGTTGGCGCAAGTCGGCCAGTTGTGCCGCGATTGCGTGCAGGCGACGCCGTGGCTTGGTTTGTTCGTATACGAGCGTAATCTTCAGGATGACGATGTATTGCTGAATTCGGTTGAGCAGGCCTACACCACTACCAACGTCCCGATCAATTGCATCGCGTATGGCAAGGATCGGTTC